>NZ_JANLIZ010000039.1:0-1052 GCF_024702055.1 Enterobacter sp. HG048 | reverse complement strand
CCGACTCGTACTTATCGCGGCCACGCTGCTGATAAAAAAGCGAAGAAGAAATAAGGTAGGAGGAAGAGATGGAAACTTTAGCTCAACATCGCCATGCTCGTTCTTCTGCTCAGAAGGTTCGCCTTGTTGCTGACCTGATTCGCGGTAAGAAAGTGTCGCAGGCCCTGGACATCCTGACCTATACCAACAAGAAAGCTGCGGTATTGGTCAAGAAAGTACTGGAATCTGCCATTGCTAACGCTGAACACAACGATGGCGCTGACATCGACGATCTGAAAGTCGCGAAAATTTTCGTAGATGAAGGCCCAAGCATGAAGCGCATTATGCCGCGTGCGAAAGGTCGTGCAGATCGCATCCTGAAGCGCACCAGCCACATTACTGTGGTTGTGTCCGATCGCTGAGACTCTGGAGACTAGCAATGGGTCAGAAAGTACATCCTAATGGTATTCGCCTGGGTATTGTAAAACCATGGAACTCTACCTGGTTTGCGAACACCAAAGAATTCGCTGACAACCTGGACAGCGATTTTAAAGTACGTCAGTACCTGACTAAGGAACTGGCTAAAGCGTCTGTATCTCGTATCGTTATCGAGCGTCCAGCGAAGAGCATCCGTGTGACTATTCACACTGCTCGTCCTGGCATCGTTATCGGTAAGAAAGGCGAAGACGTAGAAAAACTGCGCAAGGTCGTAGCGGATATCGCTGGCGTTCCTGCACAGATCAATATCGCTGAAGTTCGTAAGCCTGAACTGGACGCTAAATTGGTTGCTGACAGCATCACTTCACAGCTGGAACGTCGTGTTATGTTCCGTCGTGCTATGAAGCGTGCTGTACAGAACGCAATGCGTCTGGGCGCTAAAGGTATCAAAGTTGAAGTTAGCGGCCGTCTGGGCGGCGCGGAAATCGCACGTACCGAATGGTACCGCGAAGGTCGCGTACCGCTGCACACTCTGCGTGCTGACATCGACTACAACACCTCTGAAGCGCACACCACTTACGGTGTAATCGGCGTTAAGGTATGGATCTTCAAAGGTGAGATCCTGGGTGGTATGG
>NZ_JANLIZ010000038.1:0-1231 GCF_024702055.1 Enterobacter sp. HG048 | reverse complement strand
CTTGAATCGCCACGGATAATCTAGACACTTCCGAGCCGTTGATAATACTGGTTTTCATATTCTGTCGGTGACATCTGATCGCTCGAACCATGCCGACGCTTACTGTTATAAAACATTTCGATGTAATCAAAAATATCGCTGCGGGCTTCCTCCCGCGTTCCGTAGATCTTTTTCTTTATCCGTTCGCGTTTCAGCAACTGGAAAAAGCTTTCTGCAACCGCATTATCGTGACAGTTACCGCGACGGCTCATGCTCCCCTCCAGGCCGTGTGATTTCAGGAACGACTGCCACTCATGGCTTGTGTACTGACTACCCTGGTCCGAGTGAACCAGCACCTGTTTTTGGGGATTACGCCGCCATACAGCCATCAGCAGTGCATTCAGGACAATGTCCTTTGTCATCCGGGATTGCATTGACCAGCCGATAATTTTGCGTGAGAACAGATCAACAACCACAGCAAGATATAGCCAGCCTTCGTGGGTCCTGATGTAGGTTATGTCCGTTACCCAACGCTTATCCGGAGCATCCGGATTGAACTGTCGCTGGAGCCTGTTGGGCGATACGATACTGGCCTCGCCTTTGCTTGCCCGCGGGCTCCGGTATCCGACCTGAGCCTTTATCCCGGCACGATTCATCAGTCGCCAGACTCTGTTCACTCCGCACTGTTGCCCGCTATCCCGCAAGTCCAGATGGATCTTGCGATAACCATAAACGCAACCGGACTCCAGCCAGAACTGCTTGATCTGTCCCGTCAGTCTCAGATCTATCTGGTGGCGCTGAGAATACGGTTGCTTAAACCAGGCGTAAAAGCCACTGGGATGAACATTCAGCACCCTGCAGAGCAGACGAACAGGCCAGCAACGGGAGTTGTCACGAATAAAGGCGTACCTCAGTCGGACAGCTTTGCGAAGTACGCCGCGGCTTTTTTTAATATGTCCCGTTCGTCAGTAACCCGCTTCAACTCCTTCTGGAGTCGGCGGATCTCGGCCTGAGCATCTGACTGTTCTTTATTAGTGGATGAGTCCGGACCGTACTTCTTTATCCATGCGTAAAGGCTGTGGGTGGTGATATCGAGACGTGTTGCAACGCTGGAAACAGAATGACCGCGATCAATAACCTGTTTGACTGCTTCAATTTTAAACTCTTCGGGATAACGTTTACCGCTCATGGGCACCTCTCTTTAAGTCATCTTAAATGACTCCGAAGTGTCTGTTAAACCCGTGGCGATTCA
>NZ_JANLIZ010000037.1:0-1499 GCF_024702055.1 Enterobacter sp. HG048 | reverse complement strand
GGGTTAGGCAGATCCGACGGCAGCAGGTTGGTGGCGGCGTTGATGGCGGCCTGCACCTCCTGCTCGGCGACGTCCAGCGAAAGCGTCAGCTGGAACTGTAGCGTCACGACGGATGCCCCGCCGGAACTCTGGGAGGACATCTGTTTTAAACCCGACATCTGGCCGAACTGGCGCTCCAGCGGAGCGGTAATGGCGGACGTCACCACATCCGGGCTGGCCCCTGGATAAAGTGTGACAACCTGAATCGTTGGGTAATCCACCTCCGGCAGCGCCGACACGGGCAGGAAGCGATAGCCGATAATCCCGGCGAGCAGGATCGCCACCATCAGCAGCGTGGTGGCGACAGGACGAAGGATAAACAGGCGTGACGGCCCGCCTGTAGAGCCTGGGGGCATCACCTGCATCAGGATTTCGCTCCCTGTTTCGCAGGTTCAACCACTTCCACTTTGGCCCCTTCGGTCAGACGGTCAATGCCGTCGGTAACCACGCGGTCGCCTGCGGAAAGGCCGGCGGCGATGACCACCGTCTGGTTGTCCTGAATACCGGTTTTCACCAGGTGCTTGCTGACCTTATTGTCGCCGTTAAGTACCCAGACGAAGTTACCTTCGTTACCCATCTGCAGCGCAGCCGTTGGGATCACCACCGCGTTCTCTTCGGTCGCGACCAGCATGCGCGCATTGACGAACTGGTTCGGGAAGAGGGCATCGTCCTGGTTATTAAAGCGCGCTTTGAGCTTGATGGTGCCGGTGGTGGTGTCGATCTGGTTATCCAGACTGAGCAGGGAACCCTCGCTCAACTTCTGCTTGTTGGTGCGATCCCAGGCCTCCACCACCAGGCCTTTACCGGCTTTTTGCGCCTGCACCACGGTCGCAATGTCGCTTTCCGGCAGGGTAAAGACTAAATCAATCGGGTGGGTCTGGGTGATCACCACGATGCCCGTGGTGTCGCCGCTGGAGATCTGGTTGCCGATATCGACCTGCTTCAGGCCCACGCGCCCGTCAATCGGCGCGGTGATGCGGCTCCAGTCCAGCTGCAGCTGTGCGCTGGCGACGGCGGCTTCATCTGCTTTGATAGTGCCCTGCGTTTCACTGACCAGCGACTGCTGGGTGTCCAGCTCCTGACGAGACACGAGGTTGGTTTTCACCAGCTGCTGGTAGCGGGCCAAATCGCGCCGGGCGTTGGCGAGGGTGGCTTTGTCTTTCGCGAGCTGCCCCTGCGCCTGGGCGAGGGCGACCTTAAACTGGCTCGGGTCGATTTCCGCCAATAGGTCACCAGCCTTAACCTGCTGACCTTCCTGGAAGTGGATCGCGATGAGCTGGCCGTCGACGCGGCTGCGCACCGTGGCGGTGTTGGCGGCGGTAATGGTCCCGAGACCTGTGAGATAGCGAGGAACGGCTTTATTCACCGCCGTCGCCGCCTGAACCGGCGCCAGCGCGCCGCCGCGCATGCCGTGACGTCCTCCGCCTGCCGGGCGCTGCGCCTGACCGGTGGCACCGGCG
>NZ_JANLIZ010000035.1:0-2302 GCF_024702055.1 Enterobacter sp. HG048 | reverse complement strand
CAGCCGCGGGACCGCAATAAACCGCAGACGCAGGTCAGCTTCCGCTACGATCCGCTCGGGCGACGCATCAGCAAAACGCGACGCCAGATGCTGGGCGGACAGCCAACCGGTAAGCCGGTCACCACCCGGTTTGTCTGGGAAGGCTTCCGCCTGCTGCAGGAGGTGCACGGGGATGTGCCGCTGACCTACGTCTACAGCGATCAGGACAGCTACGATCCGCTGGCACGTATTGATGGCGTGGATGCTCCGGAGATCTTCTGGTTCCACTGCCAGCCCAACGGCACGCCGGAGCGGATGACGGATATCGAAGGGCAGGTGCGCTGGGAAGGTGTGAACAGCGCCTGGGGCAAGCTGCTGCGGGAAAGCGAGACGAAGGTATCAGGATATTCTCAGAACCTGCGGATGCAGGGGCAATACCTGGACCGTGAGACAGGGCTGCACTACAATCTGTTCCGGTATTACGACCCGGACTGCGGGCGGTTTACGCAGCAGGACCCGATAGGACTGGCGGGGGGAATAAACCTTTACCAGTATGCGCCGAATGCGCTGGGATGGGTGGATCCGTGGGGGTTAGCATTAAAGGGAGTTGACTTTACAGGAAGTCCAGATCTTTTCCCTATCAATGGAACGAAACAGAATATTGTATCTATTACAATGCAAGGAACTCGAGATAGAGATTTCACCGAGGCTTTCAAGGCAGCCGGTATTTCTAAAAGCGAAGCAACCGGATATACATGGCATCATGTCGATGATTTTGACCCAGCCACAGGAAGGACAACAATGCAATTAGTAAAAACTTCTGCGCATGAAGCTACTTTCCCACATAAAGGCTCAGTCTCACAATTCGAGAAATATTTTGGCGTAAAATATGGTTCCCAAGAAGCCATTGCTGTTTCTCATTCTAAAGGCTGGTTGAAGGGGCGAGTCCCGAAAAAATTGCGTGCAAACTGTCACCAGTGAGGTATAAATCAATGAATCATTTCAGTAACTGTGAAAAAAATATTGGACGTGCAGATATTGCTAAAGCGGAAGATAAATTATCTATTACTCTTCCGGATGATTTCGTCTCACATTATCTGCAATTTAATGGTGGCACTCCAGAGAAAAGTTGGTGGGACGGTGATGAAGATTTTGAGCCAATAGAGGTGGCTGCGTTTAAGCCGTTTGTTTATAATAGTCATACAAATAATGCCCCTGGCTCTTTAATTGACGGTTGCTATATCAGCATGGTGGATAGGGAAGTGATTCCTAAAAACCTGCTTCCTTTCGCAAATGATTGGGGAGGGAATTTCTTCTGCCTGAATTTAGATAATTACTCAATTGTATATTTTGCTACAGATTCTTTTGATGAGGATTTGACTATGCACGAGAATCACACGAAACTTCAAAGATATCTGACAAATTCATTTGCTAACTTTGTTAACGAATTAGTAGCAGAAGAGGATCTTTCTTAAAGTACACTTAAAAATTTAATCGATTTATTTAATTCGATTGCTGTTATTTTGATATTCATATTGTTAATAAAGCTCTGTGACGCAGCTCATAGAGCTTTATTATAAAGCAGCATGGCTGCTTGGAGTTATGAACATACCTAGGTTCCTAGGTAAAATAAATCAGGTTAAAATATGAAGATATCCTGGTTAGCAATATATAGGTTAAATAATATTAATTGGTTTGTTAATCTTGGTGTGGCAACGACACTCACTGGTGTTATACAAGTTCAGTCCTTTAGCTTATTTATAAAAGGGCTGAATAGCGATGAATGGGAAAGAGCCACCCTGGCGGCTGGTAATGAAATAACGGGTTATCTCGCAAAAAAACACACTAACAAATATCAATATTGGAATTCTTTGGTCAAAGAAGCCAAGAATGTTGTAGAGAATGATATTATCCCAAAAATAACCCTCCCGGAGTCAGTGAAAGGCTCAATGACTGAGACGTTAAAATGGGATCTTGTGAATTACTTGCTTGAAGATGCGTATAGTAATTTTCTTCAAGAGCCATTCTTTTTTGACGGATTAATTAATGTTTATGAAGCTGGGCATATGCCCTGTGGATGGTCAGGTACTTGGCCAGCGGGCAAACTAGTCATCTATTGATAGATCACGCGCAAAAAATCCACGCCAAGGCGTGGATTTTTTTCATTCAAAACAAATCAAACATTAAACAAGAAGTTCTTCACATCGCTATCTTTAACGACTTAATCTTTCCCTTCCGCACGTATCTTGCTTGCTTTTTTTGCACATTGCTTACCCTTAGCGGTCGTTATACTCGCGACGAATATCCCCCCTGAGAATAGCCC
>NZ_JANLIZ010000034.1:0-3525 GCF_024702055.1 Enterobacter sp. HG048 | reverse complement strand
ATTTGCCTGGCGGCTTTAGCGCGGTGGTCCCACCTGACCCCATGCCGAACTCAGAAGTGAAACGCCGTAGCGCCGATGGTAGTGTGGGGTCTCCCCATGTGAGAGTAGGGAACTGCCAGGCATCAATTAGAAGAACCCCGCACCGTAAGGTGCGGGGTTTTTTGCTTTTGTTTTTCTCCTCCCCTTGTTCCTGAAACTTTCTCACCTTGGACATGCAGACTCGACTTTCCAATCGTTTCTGGGTATCGTTAGCTGTCTGGATGTCTAAACGTTTATACGTATGCTGTGAGGATATAAAGTTATGCCGATTCGGGTGCAGGACGAGCTACCAGCCGTCAATTTCTTGCGTGAAGAAAACGTCTTCGTCATGACGGCTTCGCGTGCGACAGGTCAGGAAATTCGCCCGCTGAAGGTGCTTATTCTCAATCTGATGCCAAAAAAGATCGAAACAGAAAACCAGTTCCTGCGTCTTCTGTCGAACTCCCCGCTGCAGGTCGATATTCAGCTGCTGCGAATCGATGCCCGCGAGTCGCGTAACACGCCTGCTGAGCACCTGAATAACTTCTACTGCAACTTTGATGACATTCAGGGGGAAAACTTCGACGGGCTGATTGTGACCGGCGCGCCGCTCGGTCTGGTGGAATTTAACGATGTCGCTTACTGGCCGCAGATCAAACAGGTTCTGGAGTGGGCAAAAGATCACGTTACCTCCACATTGTTTGTCTGTTGGGCGGTACAAGCCGCGCTGAATATTCTTTATGGCATCCCCAAGCAAACCCGTACTGAAAAGCTCTCCGGTGTATACGAACACCACATTCTTCAACCGCATGCGTTGCTGACGCGCGGTTTCGATGACTCCTTCCTGGCCCCGCATTCTCGCTACGCCGATTTCCCTGCCCAGCTGATTCGTGATTACACCGATCTGGAGATCCTGGCCGAAACGGAAGACGGGGATGCTTACCTGTTTGCCAGCAAGGATAAACGCATTGCTTTTGTGACCGGGCATCCTGAATACGATCCGCATACTCTCGCGTCAGAGTATTTCCGTGATGTCGAAGCGGGTCTTAATCCGGATGTACCGTACAACTATTTCCCGAAAGACGATCCGCAGAACAAACCGAGAGCAACCTGGCGCAGTCACGGGAATTTGCTTTTCACTAACTGGCTCAACTATTACGTCTACCAGATCACGCCATACGATCTGCGACACATGAATCCGACGCTGGAGTAATCTTCTGCCCTAAACGATCCTAAAGCGTTTCAGCTATTCAAATCAGGCACCTTCGGGTGCCTTTTTTATTTCCGAAATGTCACTCACCATTCGATAAAACTTTAATCTCAATAAAATCAATAAATTAATTGCAATTAGCAATTAAAATGGAAATTGTTTTTGATTTTGGAAAAAATATAGATAGTCTTAATTCTGCTGAGCGAAAACTACCCAACGATCTTTCGTTCGCATCGGGGGCGGCATTTTGGATCTTTGATGAGGAGCAGAGTAATGACTCAACAGGCAACGACGGTCGATGAACTGGCCTTTACCCAGCCGTATGGCGAGCAAGAACAGCAGATTTTGACGGCGGAAGCGGTAGAATTTCTGACTGAACTGGTGACCCGCTTTACGCCGCAGCGCAATAAGCTGCTGGCGGCACGTATTCATCAGCAGCAGGAAATTGACGATGGCAAGTTGCCTGGCTTCATTTCGGAAACCGCTTCCATTCGACGTGGCGAGTGGAAAATCCGCGGCATCCCTGAAGATTTACAGGATCGTCGCGTTGAGATCACCGGTCCGGTAGAGCGCAAAATGGTGATCAACGCCATGAATGCCAACGTTAAGGTCTTCATGGCCGATTTTGAAGATTCACTGGCGCCAGACTGGAACAAAGTTATCGACGGGCAGATCAACCTGCGCGACGCCGTGAACGGCACCATCAGCTATACCAACGAAGCCGGCAAAATTTACCAGCTCAAACCGAACCCTGCGGTGCTGATCTGTCGCGTACGCGGCCTGCACCTGCCTGAAAAACATGTGACCTGGCGTGGGGAAGCCATCCCGGGCAGCCTGTTTGATTTCGCGCTCTATTTCTTCCACAACTACAAAGCCCTCCTGGCTAAAGGCAGCGGTCCCTATTTCTATCTGCCAAAAACGCAGGCCTGGCAGGAAGCGGCCTGGTGGAGCGAGGTGTTCAGCTATGCGGAAGATCGTTTCAACCTGCCGCGCGGCACCATCAAAGCCACGCTGCTGATTGAAACGCTGCCTGCCGTGTTCCAGATGAATGAAATTCTGCACGCCCTGCGCGACCACATTGTCGGCCTGAACTGCGGACGCTGGGACTATATTTTCAGCTACATCAAAACCCTGAAAAACTACCCCGACCGCGTACTGCCGGATCGCCAGGTTGTGACCATGGATAAACCGTTCCTGAGCGCCTACTCGCGCCTTCTGATCAAAACCTGCCACAAGCGCGGCGCCTTTGCGATGGGCGGCATGGCGGCATTTATCCCAAGCAAAGACGCAGAGCGCAACAATCAGGTGCTCAACAAGGTGAAGGCCGACAAAGAGCTTGAAGCCCGTAACGGTCACGACGGCACGTGGATTGCCCATCCTGGCCTTGCCGATACGGCGATGGAGGTCTTCAACCGCGTTCTCGGCGACAACAAAAACCAGCTGTTTGTCACGCGTGAAGACGATGCCCCAACGGCTGAAGAACAGCTGCTGGCTCCGTGCGCTGGCGAGCGTACGGAAGAGGGCATGCGTGCCAATATTCGCGTCGCGGTCCAGTACATCGAAGCGTGGATCTCCGGCAACGGCTGTGTGCCTATCTATGGACTGATGGAAGATGCCGCGACGGCGGAGATCTCACGTACCTCCATCTGGCAGTGGATCCACCATCAAAAAACGCTCAGCAACGGCAAGCCGGTGACCAAATCCCTGTTCCGCCAGATGCTGGCCGAAGAGATGCGGGTGATCCAGGACGAGCTGGGCGAACACCGCTTCAGCAGCGGGCGTTTTGACGACGCTGCGCGCCTGATGGAGCAAATTACCACATCAGATGACTTAATCGACTTCCTGACCCTGCCGGGCTACCGCTTCCTGGCGTAACTCACCACATAACAATATGGAGCATCTGCACATGAAAACCCGTACCCAACAGATCGAAGAGTTGAAGAAAGAGTGGACACAGCCTCGCTGGGAAGGCATCCGCCGTCCTTACAGCGCGGAGGAAGTGGTGAAATTACGCGGCTCGGTCAATCCGGAATGCACGCTGGCACAGAACGGTGCGGCGAAAATGTGGAAGCTGCTGCACGGTGGCTCTAAAAAGGGCTACATCAACAGCCTCGGCGCGCTGACCGGCGGTCAGGCGCTGCAGCAGGCGAAGGCCGGTATTGAAGCTATCTACCTCTCCGGCTGGCAGGTTGCGGCGGATGCTAACCTGGCGTCCAGCATGTACCCGGATCAGTCGCTCTATCCGGCGAACTCCGTGCCGGCGGTGGGGGAGCGGGTCAACAATACCCTCCCCCGGG
>NZ_JANLIZ010000033.1:0-4794 GCF_024702055.1 Enterobacter sp. HG048 | reverse complement strand
GTCCACAGTTCTACTTCCGTACAACTGACGTGACCGGTACCATCGAACTGCCAGAAGGCGTTGAGATGGTAATGCCAGGCGACAACATCAAGATGGTTGTGACTCTGATCCACCCAATCGCGATGGATGACGGTCTGCGTTTCGCAATCCGTGAAGGCGGCCGTACCGTTGGCGCGGGCGTTGTTGCTAAAGTTCTGGGCTAATTAATTATCCCCGAATAAAAAAAGGACGCTTCGGCGTCCTTTTTTGTTTTCTGCCGCTCAGGCATTGTCACAAAATTACGCATTCTTTGCCTGCTCCCGCCCCGTATTGTGGCGTTTGTGCTATTGTAATCATAACCATTCTCACTTACACTTTGCGCATAATTTGAACGGGAGTCTCTATGTACGTTTGTTTATGTAATGGTGTAAGCGACAAGAAAATACGTCAGGCCGTTCGTCAGTTTCAGCCTCAGTCATTTCAGCAGCTACGCAAATTTGTTCCAGTGGGAAATCAATGCGGTAAATGTGTACGTGCTGCGCGAGAGATCATGCAGGACGAATTGATGCAGATCCCGGAATACAAAGAGATCGCGTAAGCGCCCATCTTTTTTTTGACATCCCTGTAGCCCGATCTACGCTTCAATGAGTGGAAGCGGAGGGACTATATAATGAAAGGTGATGTTAAAATCATAAGTTATCTCAATAAATTATTGGGAAATGAGCTTGTCGCAATTAACCAGTACTTTCTTCACGCGAGAATGTTCAAAAACTGGGGGCTTAAACGTCTGAACGACGTTGAGTACCATGAATCGATCGATGAAATGAAGCACGCTGATAAATATATCGAGCGTATTTTATTCCTTGAAGGCATTCCAAACCTGCAGGATCTTGGAAAGCTGGGCATCGGAGAAGATGTCGAAGAGATGCTGCGTTCCGACCTCAGGCTGGAACTTGAAGGTGCCAAAGATCTCCGTGAAGCCATTGCCTATGCCGACAGCGTACATGACTACGTCAGTCGCGATATGATGATTCAGATCCTGGCCGATGAAGAAGGTCATATTGACTGGCTGGAAACGGAGCTGGATCTGATTGCTAAAATCGGTCTGCAGAACTACCTTCAGTCGCAGATTAAAGTGGAAGAGTAACCACCGTCTTCCAGCCTACGCATAAACCCGCTGCTGCCAGAAATGGCCCAAAAGGCAGTGGGTTTTTTAATGCTCCCTTATCGCCGGGGAGTAACGAAAACACAAGAATGCAAAGTAGCGCCATAAGCGCAGCGAGTAACGCCAGCGCAGGCAACATGCACCAGCCATGCCACGCACCAAGCGCCGCCAGGTATTTTACATCACCATATCCCATCCCTTCACGCCGGCAGATAAACCGATATCCCCAGTAAATAACGGCAAAGCTGATATATCCAGCCATCGCACCTACCACGGCACTCGGCAGAAAATCAGGTTGGACGCAGAGTTGAAAGAGCAGGCCCGCCCATAGCAGCGGGCAGAGAAATTTATCAGGAAGTAGTCCGTAGCGAATATCTGCACGGACCAGAAAGGCAGTCAGCGAAAAATAGACCAGCAAAAAGGGGAGGATGGTTAACATGGAAAAGGCCTCAAAAGGGTTTGAGCGCATCCTCGCTATGATCGGCCTGGTCGGCAATCTCCAAAAACGACAATTGCGTAGGGGCTCGAGACAAAGTATTGGGAAGGGATACATTGCGTAAAAAGTTGCGCGCCCTTACGCATACTGCGCCTCTGGCGCTTAATTTCTAAACGGCACTTGCGTCTTGCCCAGATTTACGTATAATGCGCGGGCTTGTCGTAATTGACGGCGGGTTCAATCAGAACCAGAGTAGCTCATTTTGTTACTCAACAATGCTCCCAATTGGGGAGCTACGTAAGAACGGTTACACTCTCCCATCAATCGTAATGGGTTTGAGGAGTAATCATTTTCGTTTATAAAATAATTGGAGCTCTGGTCTCATGCAGAACCAAAGAATCCGTATCCGCCTTAAAGCGTTTGATCATCGTCTGATCGATCAATCAACCGCGGAAATCGTCGAGACTGCTAAGCGCACTGGTGCGCAAGTCCGTGGTCCGATCCCGCTGCCGACCCGCAAAGAGCGCTTCACCGTTCTGATCTCTCCGCACGTCAACAAAGACGCGCGTGATCAGTACGAAATCCGCACTCACAAGCGTCTGGTTGACATCGTTGAGCCAACTGAAAAAACCGTTGATGCTCTGATGCGTCTGGATCTGGCTGCCGGTGTAGACGTGCAGATCAGCCTGGGTTAATCAGGTCATCGAGCGATTGAGAGGTTGATACAATGATTGGTTTAGTCGGTAAAAAAGTGGGCATGACCCGCATCTTCACTGAAGATGGCGTTTCAATCCCAGTAACCGTAATCGAAGTTGAAGCAAACCGCGTTACCCAGGTTAAAGATCTGGCTAACGATGGCTACCGCGCTGTTCAGGTGACCACTGGTGCTAAAAAAGCTAACCGTGTAACCAAACCAGAAGCGGGTCACTTCGCTAAAGCTGGCGTAGAAGCTGGCCGTGGTCTGTGGGAATTCCGTCTTGCTGAAGGCGAAGAGTTCACCGTAGGTCAGGACATTAGCGTTGAGCTGTTTGCTGACGTTAAAAAAGTTGACGTAACCGGTACCTCTAAAGGTAAAGGTTTTGCTGGTACCGTTAAGCGCTGGAACTTCCGTACCCAGGACGCTACCCACGGTAACTCCTTGTCTCACCGCGTTCCGGGTTCTATCGGTCAGAACCAGACTCCGGGCAAAGTGTTCAAAGGCAAGAAAATGGCAGGTCAGCTGGGTAACGAACGTGTGACCGTTCAGAGCCTGGACGTAGTACGTGTTGACGCTGAGCGCAACCTGCTGCTGGTTAAAGGTGCAGTTCCGGGTGCAACCGGTAGCGACCTGATCGTTAAACCAGCTGTGAAGGCGTAAGGGGATAGCAATGGAATTAGTATTGAAAGACGCGCAGAGCGCGCTGACTGTTTCCGAAACTACCTTCGGTCGTGATTTCAACGAAGCGCTGGTTCACCAGGTTGTTGTTGCTTATGCAGCTGGTGCTCGTCAGGGTACTCGTGCTCAGAAGACTCGTGCTGAAGTAACTGGTTCTGGCAAAAAGCCATGGCGCCAGAAAGGTACCGGCCGTGCGCGTTCAGGTTCTATCAAGAGCCCGATCTGGCGTTCAGGTGGCGTGACCTTCGCTGCGCGTCCACAGGACCACAGTCAAAAAGTTAACAAAAAGATGTACCGCGGCGCGCTGAAAAGCATCCTGTCCGAACTGGTACGTCAGGATCGTCTGATCGTTGTCGAGAAGTTCTCTGTTGAAGCGCCTAAAACTAAGCTGCTGGCACAGAAACTGAAAGACATGGCTCTGG
Organism: Enterobacter sp. HG048; assembly: GCF_024702055.1. NCBI lineage: Bacteria > Pseudomonadati > Pseudomonadota > Gammaproteobacteria > Enterobacterales > Enterobacteriaceae > Enterobacter > Enterobacter sp. HG048. Next base: position 1,417 of record NZ_JANLIZ010000033.1, on the reverse strand, counting down.
AAGATGTGCTGATCATCACCGGTGAGCTGGACGAGAACCTGTTCCTGGCCGCACGTAACCTGCACAAGGTTGACGTACGCGATGCGACTGGTATCGACCCGGTTAGCCTGATCGCCTTCGACAAAGTCGTAATGACTGCTGATGCTGTTAAGCAAGTTGAGGAGATGCTGGCATGATTCGTGAAGAACGTCTGCTGAAGGTGCTTCGCGCACCGCACGTTTCTGAAAAAGCGTCTACTGCGATGGAAAAAACAAACACCATCGTTCTCAAAGTTGCTAAAGACGCGACCAAAGCAGAGATCAAAGCTGCTGTGCAGAAACTGTTTGAAGTCGAAGTCGAAGTCGTTAACACCCTGGTAGTTAAAGGGAAAGTTAAACGTCACGGACAGCGTATCGGTCGTCGTAGCGACTGGAAAAAAGCTTACGTCACCCTGAAAGAAGGCCAGAATCTGGACTTCGTTGGCGGCGCTGAGTAAGTCGGAGGAGTAATACAATGGCAGTTGTTAAATGTAAACCGACATCTCCGGGTCGTCGCCACGTAGTTAAAGTGGTTAACCCTGAGCTGCACAAGGGCAAACCTTTTGCTCCGTTGCTGGAAAAAAACAGCAAATCCGGTGGTCGTAACAACAATGGCCGTATCACCACTCGTCACATCGGTGGTGGCCACAAGCAGGCTTATCGTATTGTTGACTTCAAACGCAACAAAGACGGTATCCCAGCAGTTGTTGAACGTCTTGAGTACGATCCGAACCGTTCCGCGAACATCGCGCTGGTTCTGTACAAAGACGGCGAACGCCGTTACATCCTGGCCCCTAAAGGCCTGAAAGCTGGCGACCAGATTCAGTCTGGCGTTGATGCTGCAATCAAAGCAGGCAACACCCTGCCGATGCGCAATATCCCGGTTGGTTCTACCGTTCATAACGTAGAAATGAAACCAGGTAAAGGCGGTCAGCTGGCACGTTCCGCTGGTACTTACGTTCAGATCGTTGCTCGTGATGGTGCTTATGTCACCCTGCGTCTGCGTTCTGGTGAAATGCGTAAAGTCGAAGCAGACTGCCGCGCTACTCTGGGCGAAGTTGGCAATGCTGAGCATATGCTGCGCGTTCTGGGTAAAGCAGGTGCTGCACGCTGGCGTGGTGTTCGTCCTACCGTTCGCGGTACTGCGATGAACCCAGTCGACCACCCACATGGTGGTGGTGAAGGTCGTAACTTTGGTAAGCACCCGGTAACTCCGTGGGGCGTTCAGACCAAAGGTAAGAAGACCCGCAGCAACAAGCGTACTGATAAATTTATCGTACGTCGCCGTAGCAAATAATTTTAGAGGATAAGCCATGCCACGTTCTCTCAAGAAAGGTCCTTTTATTGACCTGCACTTGCTGAAGAAGGTAGAGAAAGCGGTGGAAAGCGGAGACAAGAAG
>NZ_JANLIZ010000032.1:0-7161 GCF_024702055.1 Enterobacter sp. HG048 | reverse complement strand
CCCGTGCAGTTAAGCGTCAAGGTAAGATCTGGATCCGTGTATTCCCGGACAAACCGATCACCGAGAAGCCGCTGGAAGTTCGTATGGGTAAAGGTAAAGGTAACGTGGAGTACTGGGTTGCCTTGATCCAACCGGGCAAAGTCCTTTATGAAATGGACGGTGTTCCGGAAGAGCTGGCCCGTGAAGCCTTCGGCCTGGCAGCAGCGAAACTGCCTATCAAAACCACCTTTGTAACTAAGACGGTGATGTAATGAAAGCAAAAGAGCTGCGTGAAAAAAGCGTTGAAGAGCTGAACGCTGAGCTGCTGAACCTGCTGCGTGAGCAGTTCAACCTGCGTATGCAGGCTGCAAGTGGCCAGCTGCAACAGACTCACCTGCTGAAGCAAGTGCGTCGCAATGTTGCACGCGTTAAGACTTTACTGACTCAGAAGGCGGGTGCGTAATGACCGATAAAATCCGTACTCTGCAAGGTCGTGTTGTTAGCGACAAAATGGAGAAATCCATTGTTGTAGCTATCGAACGTATTGTGAAACACCCGATCTACGGTAAATTCATCAAGCGTACGACCAAACTGCACGTACATGACGAGAACAACGAATGTGGTATCGGCGACAAGGTTGAAATCCGTGAATGCCGTCCACTGTCCAAGACTAAGTCCTGGACGCTGGTTCGCGTTGTAGAGAAAGCGGTTCTGTAATACAGTACGCCTTCTCAATACGAATAAACGGCTCAGCGATGAGCCGTTTATTTTTTCTACCCATATTGCAGAAGCGGTGTTATAATGCCGCGCCCTCGATATGGGGCTTTTTAACGGCTCTGATTTTAGAGTCTCAGGTAGTAGTTGACATTAGCGGAGCACTAAAATGATCCAAGAACAGACTATGCTGAACGTCGCCGACAACTCCGGTGCACGTCGCGTAATGTGTATCAAGGTTCTGGGTGGCTCGCACCGTCGCTACGCAGGCGTAGGCGACATCATCAAGATCACCATCAAGGAAGCAATTCCACGTGGTAAGGTCAAAAAAGGTGATGTGCTGAAGGCGGTAGTGGTGCGCACCAAGAAGGGTGTTCGTCGCCCTGACGGTTCTGTCATTCGCTTCGATGGTAATGCATGCGTTATTTTAAACAATAACAGCGAGCAGCCTATCGGCACGCGTATCTTTGGGCCGGTAACTCGTGAACTTCGTACTGAGAAGTTCATGAAAATTATCTCTCTGGCACCAGAAGTACTCTAAGGAGCGAATCATGGCAGCGAAAATCCGTCGTGATGACGAAGTTATCGTGTTAACCGGTAAAGATAAAGGTAAACGCGGTAAAGTAAAAAATGTTCTGTCTTCCGGCAAACTTGTCGTTGAAGGTATCAACCTGGTTAAGAAGCATCAGAAGCCGGTTCCGGCCCTGAACCAACCAGGTGGCATCGTTGAAAAAGAAGCTGCTATTCAGGTTTCTAACGTTGCAATCTTCAATGCGGCTACCGGCAAGGCTGACCGTGTAGGCTTTAGATTCGAAGACGGCAAAAAAGTCCGTTTCTTCAAGTCTAACAGCGAAACTATCAAGTAATTTGGAGTAGTACGATGGCGAAACTGCATGATTACTACAAAGACGAAGTAGTTAACAAACTCATGACTGAGTTTAACTACAATTCTGTCATGCAAGTCCCTCGGGTCGAGAAGATCACCCTGAACATGGGTGTTGGTGAAGCGATCGCTGACAAGAAACTGCTGGATAACGCAGCAGCTGACCTGACAGCAATCTCCGGTCAAAAACCGCTGATCACCAAAGCACGCAAATCTGTTGCAGGCTTCAAAATCCGTCAGGGCTATCCGATCGGCTGTAAAGTAACTCTGCGTGGCGAACGCATGTGGGAGTTCTTTGAGCGCCTGATCACTATTGCTGTTCCACGTATCCGTGACTTCCGTGGCCTGTCCGCTAAGTCTTTCGACGGTCGTGGTAACTACAGCATGGGTGTCCGTGAGCAGATCATCTTCCCAGAAATCGACTACGATAAAGTCGACCGCGTGCGTGGTTTGGATATTACCATTACCACTACTGCGAAATCTGACGAAGAAGGCCGTGCTCTGCTGGCTGCCTTTGACTTCCCGTTCCGCAAGTAAGGTAGGGTTACTGAATGGCTAAGCAATCAATGAAAGCACGCGAAGTAAAGCGCGTAGCTTTAGCTGATAAATTCTTCGCTAAACGCGCTGAACTGAAAGCGATCATTTCTGATGTGAACGCTTCCGACGAAGATCGTTGGAATGCGGTTCTCAAGCTGCAGTCTCTGCCGCGTGATTCCAGCCCGTCTCGTCAGCGTAACCGCTGTCGTCAAACAGGTCGTCCACATGGTTATGTGGGCAAGTTTGGGTTGAGCCGTATCAAACTGCGTGAAGCCGCCATGCGCGGTGAAGTGCCAGGCTTGAAAAAGGCTAGCTGGTAATTACCAATTGAATCACGGGAGTAAAGACAGATGAGCATGCAAGATCCGATCGCGGATATGCTGACCCGTATCCGTAACGGTCAGGCCGCGAACAAAGTTGCGGTCACCATGCCTTCCGCCAAGCTGAAAGTGGCAATTGCCAACGTGCTGAAGGAAGAAGGTTTTATCGAAGATTTTAAAGTTGAAGGCGACACCAAGCCGGAACTGGAACTTACTCTTAAGTATTTCCAGGGTAAAGCTGTTGTAGAAAGCATTCAGCGTGTCAGCCGCCCAGGCCTGCGCATCTATAAGAAAAAAGATGAGCTGCCAAAAGTTATGGCTGGTCTTGGTATCGCAGTTGTTTCTACCTCTAAAGGTGTTATGACTGATCGTGCAGCGCGCCAGGCTGGTCTTGGTGGCGAAATTATCTGCTACGTAGCCTAATCGGAGGAAAGAATGTCTCGTGTTGCTAAAGCACCGGTCGTTATTCCTGCCGGCGTTGATGTAAAAATCGACGGTCAGGTTATTACGATCAAAGGTAAAAACGGCGAGCTGACTCGTACCCTCAACAAAGCTGTTGAAGTTAAACATGCAGATAACGCTCTGACCTTCGGTCCACGTGATGGTTTCGTGGATGGATGGGCTCAGGCTGGTACCGCGCGTGCCCTGCTGAACTCAATGGTTGTTGGTGTTACCGAAGGCTTCACTAAAAAGCTTCAGCTGGTTGGTGTAGGTTATCGTGCAGCTATCAAAGGGAATGCAGTAGGCCTGTCTCTGGGCTTCTCACACCCTGTTGAGCATCCGCTGCCGGCCGGTATCACTGCAGAATGTCCGACTCAAACTGAAATCGTGCTGAAAGGCGCTGATAAACAGCTGATCGGTCAGGTTGCAGCAGATCTGCGCGCCTACCGTCGTCCTGAGCCTTACAAAGGCAAGGGTGTTCGTTACGCCGACGAAGTCGTGCGTACCAAAGAGGCTAAGAAGAAGTAAGGTAACACTATGGATAAGAAATCTGCTCGTATCCGTCGTGCGACCCGCGCACGCCGCAAGCTCAAAGAGCTGGGTGCAACTCGCCTGGTGGTACATCGTACCCCGCGTCATATTTACGCACAGGTAATTGCACCGAACGGTTCTGAAGTTCTGGTAGCTGCTTCTACTGTAGAAAAAGCTATCTCAGAACAATTGAAGTACACCGGTAACAAAGACGCCGCTGCAGCTGTAGGTAAAGCTGTTGCTGAACGCGCTCTGGAAAAAGGCATCAGCAATGTTTCCTTTGACCGTTCCGGGTTCCAATATCATGGTCGTGTCCAGGCACTGGCAGATGCTGCCCGTGAAGCTGGCCTTCAGTTCTAAGGTAGAGGTGTAAGATGGCTCACATCGAAAAACAGGCTGGCGAACTGCAGGAAAAGCTGATCGCGGTAAACCGCGTATCTAAAACCGTTAAAGGTGGTCGTATTTTCTCCTTCACAGCTCTGACTGTAGTAGGCGATGGTAACGGTCGCGTTGGTTTTGGTTACGGTAAAGCGCGTGAAGTTCCAGCAGCGATCCAGAAAGCGATGGAAAAAGCCCGTCGCAATATGATTAACGTCGCGCTGAACAACGGTACCCTGCAACACCCAGTTAAAGGTGTTCACACGGGTTCTCGTGTATTCATGCAGCCAGCTTCAGAAGGTACCGGTATCATCGCCGGTGGTGCAATGCGCGCCGTTCTGGAAGTTGCTGGGGTTCATAACGTTCTGGCCAAAGCATATGGTTCCACCAACCCGATCAACGTGGTTCGTGCAACTATTGATGGCCTGGAAAATATGAATTCTCCAGAAATGGTCGCTGCCAAGCGTGGTAAATCCGTTGAAGAAATTCTGGGGTAATTGACCATGGCAAAGACTATTAAAATCACTCAAACCCGCAGTGCAATCGGTCGTCTGCCGAAACACAAGGCAACGCTGCTTGGCCTGGGTCTGCGTCGTATTGGTCATACCGTTGAGCGCGAGGATACTCCTGCTGTTCGTGGTATGGTCAACGCGGTTTACTTCATGGTTAAAGTTGAGGAGTAAGAGATGCGTTTAAATACTCTGTCTCCGGCCGAAGGCTCTAAAAAGGCGGGTAAACGCCTGGGTCGTGGTATCGGTTCTGGCCTCGGCAAAACCGGTGGTCGTGGTCACAAAGGTCAGAACTCTCGTTCTGGCGGTGGCGTACGTCGCGGTTTCGAGGGTGGCCAGATGCCACTGTACCGTCGTCTGCCGAAGTTCGGCTTCACTTCTCGCAAAGCAGCGATCACAGCGGAAATCCGTCTGTCTGACCTGGCGAAAGTTGAAGGCGGCGTTGTAGACCTGAACACGCTGAAAGCAGCAAACATTATCGGTATCCAGATCGAGTTCGCGAAAGTGATCCTGGCTGGTGAAGTTTCTACTCCGGTGACTGTTCGTGGCCTGCGTGTTACTAAAGGTGCTCGTGCTGCTATCGAAGCTGCTGGCGGTAAAATTGAGGAATAAGTAGCAGATGGCTAAGCAACCGGGATTAGATTTTCAAAGTGCCAAAGGTGGATTTGGCGAGCTGAAACGCAGACTGCTGTTTGTTATCGGCGCGCTGATTGTGTTCCGTATTGGCTCTTTTATTCCGATCCCTGGTATCGATGCCGCTGTACTTGCCAAACTGCTTGAGCAACAGCGAGGCACCATCATTGAAATGTTCAACATGTTCTCTGGTGGTGCTCTCAGCCGTGCTTCTATCTTTGCATTGGGTATTATGCCGTACATTTCGGCATCTATTATTATCCAGCTGCTGACGGTCGTTCATCCGGCCCTGGCAGAGTTGAAGAAAGAAGGGGAGTCTGGACGTCGTAAGATTAGTCAGTACACCCGTTACGGTACTCTGGTGCTGGCAATATTCCAGTCGATCGGTATTGCTACCGGTCTGCCGAATATGCCTGGTATGCAGGGCCTGGTGTTAAACCCGGGCTTTGCATTCTACTTCACCGCTGTTGTAAGTCTGGTCACAGGGACGATGTTCCTGATGTGGCTCGGCGAACAGATTACTGAGCGTGGTATCGGTAACGGTATCTCTATCATTATCTTCGCCGGTATTGTTGCGGGCCTCCCGCCAGCCATCGCCCATACTATCGAGCAAGCGCGTCAAGGCGACCTGCACTTCCTCCTGTTGCTGTTGGTTGCAGTATTAGTATTTGCAGTGACGTTCTTTGTTGTCTTCGTTGAACGTGGTCAACGCCGCATTGTGGTGAACTACGCTAAACGTCAGCAGGGTCGTCGTGTCTATGCTGCACAGAGCACACATTTACCGCTGAAAGTGAACATGGCGGGGGTTATCCCGGCTATCTTCGCTTCCAGTATTATTCTGTTCCCGGCGACCATCGCGTCATGGTTCGGGGGCGGTACTGGTTGGAACTGGCTGACAACAATTTCGCTGTATTTGCAGCCTGGGCAACCACTTTATGTGTTACTCTATGCGTCTGCGATCATCTTCTTCTGTTTCTTCTACACGGCGTTGGTCTTCAACCCGCGTGAAACAGCAGATAACCTGAAGAAGTCCGGTGCATTTGTACCAGGAATTCGTCCGGGAGAGCAAACGGCGAAGTATATCGATAAAGTAATGACTCGCCTGACTTTGGTTGGTGCGCTTTATATTACTTTTATCTGCCTGATCCCGGAGTTCATGCGTGATGCAATGAAAGTACCGTTCTACTTCGGTGGGACCTCACTGCTTATCGTTGTTGTCGTGATTATGGACTTTATGGCTCAAGTGCAAACTCTGATGATGTCCAGTCAGTACGAGTCTGCATTGAAGAAGGCGAACCTGAAAGGCTACGGCCGCTAAATGGTCGCCTGAGAAGTTACGGAGAGTAAAAATGAAAGTTCGTGCTTCCGTCAAGAAATTATGCCGTAACTGCAAAATCGTTAAGCGTGATGGTGTCATCCGTGTGATTTGCAGTGCCGAGCCGAAGCATAAACAGCGCCAAGGCTGATTTTTTCGCATATTTTTCTTGCAAAGTTGGATTGAGCTGGCTAGATTAGCCAGCCAATCTTTTGTATGTCTGTACGTTTCCATTTGAGTATCCTGAAAACGGGCTTTTCAGCATGGTGCGTACATATTAAATAGTAGGAGTGCATAGTGGCCCGTATAGCAGGCATTAACATTCCTGATCAGAAACATGCTGTGATCGCATTAACTTCGATCTACGGCGTCGGCAAGACCCGTTCTAAAGCCATTCTGGCTGCAGCGGGTATCGCTGAAGATGTTAAGATCAGTGAGCTGTCTGAAGAACAAATCGACACGCTGCGTGACGAAGTTGCCAAATTTGTCGTTGAAGGTGATCTGCGCCGTGAAATCAGCATGAGCATCAAGCGCCTGATGGATCTTGGTTGCTATCGCGGTTTGCGTCATCGTCGTGGTCTGCCAGTGCGCGGTCAGCGTACTAAGACCAACGCACGTACCCGTAAGGGTCCGCGCAAACCGATCAAGAAATAATCGGGGTGATTGAATAATGGCAAAGGCACCAGTTCGTGCACGTAAACGTGTAAGAAAACAAGTCTCTGACGGCGTGGCTCATATCCATGCTTCTTTCAACAACACCATCGTTACTATTACTGATCGTCAGGGTAACGCATTGGGTTGGGCAACAGCCGGTGGTTCCGGTTTCCGTGGTTCTCGCAAATCCACTCCGTTCGCAGCTCAGGTTGCAGCAGAGCGTTGCGCAGAAGCCGTAAAAGAATACGGCATCAAGAATCTGGAAGT
>NZ_JANLIZ010000031.1:0-8369 GCF_024702055.1 Enterobacter sp. HG048 | reverse complement strand
ATGCCACCCTGCTGCACATGGACCAGGGCGTAGCGCTCGGCCGCGTGCTGCCGATGGTGATGCTCGGCGGTCTGACGGCAATCATCATCTCCGGCTGCCTGAACCAGCTCGGTAAACGCTTCCCGCACCTGACCGGTGAAGGCCAGCTGATGCCTAACCGCGCGAATGCCGATGCTACGGTCTCTCAGCCTGTGTTTTCCGGCAAAGCGGACGTCACCACTATCGCCTCCGGCGCGCTGCTGGCGGTGCTGCTCTACATGCTGGGCATGCTCGGCCACAAGCTGATTGGCCTGCCTGCACCAGTTGGCATGCTGTTTATGGCGGTCCTGGTGAAGCTCTGCAACGGCGCCTCTCCGCGCCTGCTGGAAGGCTCTCAGGTGGTGTACAAATTCTTCCAGACCTCAGTGACCTACCCAATCCTCTTCGCCGTCGGCGTGGCCATCACCCCGTGGCATGAACTGGTGGCAGCGTTCACCGTCAGCAACCTGCTGGTGATTGTCAGCACCGTTTCCGCACTGGTGGCAACCGGCTTCTTCGTCGGCAAAAAGATTGGTATGCACCCGATTGATGTCGCCATCGTCTCCTGCTGCCAGAGCGGCCAGGGCGGTACCGGCGACGTGGCGATCCTGACCGCAGGCAACCGCATGAGCCTGATGCCGTTCGCCCAGATTGCTACCCGTATCGGCGGAGCGATTAACGTCTCTGTCTCACTGCTGATTCTGGGCAACTTCCTCGTTTAAGTTTTCAGGAAAGAACAATGAAACTCGCAAGCTTTTTATACCAGGGAAAACGCAGCTACGGCATCGTACAGGCCGACGGCGTGATTGATTTAGGCCGCCGTCTCGGCGACCGCTACAGCGACCTTAAGGCGCTGCTGCAGGGCAACGGGCTGGCGCAGGCCACCCGCTACCTGAACGATGCCGTGGACGTGCCGATGAGCGCCATCACCTTCTTACCGGTGATCGAGCAGCCGGAAAAGATCCTCTGCGTGGGCATGAACTATGCCGACAAGCGCAAGGAGTTTGACCAGCATAACCCGGCCCCGACGCTGTTTGTCCGCTTCCCGGATTCACAGACCGGCCACAACGAGCCGGTGCTGAAGCCGCGCCACTCCAGCGAATTCGACTATGAAGGCGAGCTGGCGGTGATCATCGGCAAAGGGGGGGAGAACATCAGCCGCGATGACGCCCTGCGCCACGTGGCGGGCTACAGCTGCTACATGGACGGCTCCGCCCGCGACTGGCAGCACACCTGGTTTACCGCCGGTAAAAACTGGCGCAAAACCGGCGCGTTTGGGCCGTGGATGGCAACGGCGGATGAGATCCCGGATCCGCACCAGCTTGCGATCCGCACCTGGCTGAACGGCCGCATGGTGCAGGAAGACAACACCAGCAGCATGATCCACAAGGTTGCGGAGCTGATCGAGTACATCAGCACCTTCACCCGCCTCAGCCCGGGCGATGTGATCATCACCGGCTCCCCTGGCGGCGTGGGTAAAAAGCGCAATCCGCCGCTGTTTATGAAAGAGGGGGATCGCATTGAGGTGGAGATCGAGCATATCGGTCATCTCAGCAACGTGATCGTGGAAGCGCCAGCCGTCGGGCTTGCGGCAGCACACTGAGTAAGGCGGCATGAACAGTCAACCCATCGATTTTCGCCACACCGTCGTGGCGAAACACCCGGAACGCTTAAGCCAGATCCGTTACCTGCTGGCAGACAGCGGCCTTGGCCTGGACAACGACATCACGCTGTTTGTCGAAGCCTGGTCCGGCTCGCAGCTGGTGGGTTGCGCAGGGCTTGCTGCCAACGTCATCAAGTGCGTGGCGGTTAACGAGCAGCTTCGCGGCGAGAACCTCAGCGCGCGGCTGCTGGCAGAGGTGGAAAATGCGGCGCTGGAGTGCGGCCATTTTCACCTCTTCCTCTGCACCCGTCCGTGCAACCGGGAGCGCTTTGCCCGCAGCGGATTCTGGCCGATTGCCCAGAGCGGGAACAACGCCGTGCTGATGGAGAACACCCCGCAGGGGATCGAGCGCTACTGCCGTTCTCTGCGCGCGAAGCGCAAGTGCGGGGAGAACATTGGCGCGATAGTGATGAACGCCAATCCGTTCACCCTCGGCCATCGCCATCTGGTGGAGCAGGCGGCGGCGCAGTGCGACGCCCTGCACCTGTTCGTGGTGCGTGAAGACGCGTCGTTCTTCCCGTTCAGCGCGCGCCTCGAGATGGTGCGCGCGGGCGTGGCGCATCTGCCGAACGTCGTGGTGCATGAGGGCTCGCAGTACATCATCTCCCGCGCCACCTTCCCGGCCTACTTCCTGAAGGAGACCGGCAGGGTGCAGCAGGCGTGGAGCGAAATCGACGTGCTGATCTTCCGGGACTTTATCGCCCCGGCGCTCGGCATCACGCACCGCTTCATCGGCTCGGAGCCGTTCTGCGATATCACCCGCCAGTACAACCAGACGCTGCACGACCTGCTGGCCTCGCATATTGAGGTGGTGGAAATGCCGCGCATCAAGGCCACCGGCAACGCCATATCGGCGTCGGAAGTGCGTCGCTTACTGAAGACACAGCAGTTTTCCCGGATCCGGGAGATTGTCCCGGACTCCACCTTCGCGCATCTCGAAACGCATTACCGTGCGAGTGCGGAAGTCGCTTAACTACCAGGAATTTATCATGAAAATTGTAAGGGAGGCGCTGGCCGGAACGCAGGAGTCCAGCGACCTGATGGTGAAAATCGCTCCCGCTCACGGCGAGCTGGAGATAGTCATCCACAGTGAAGTGATTAAGCAGTTTGGCGAGCAGATTCGCCAGGTGGTCAACGACACGTTGCGCGCCATGAACGTGCACCAGGGATTAATCATTATTGAAGACAAAGGGGCGCTGGATTGTGTGATCCGCGCCCGCCTGCAAAGCGCGCTGATGCGTGCCGCCGATGAACAGGCCATCAACTGGGGGGCGCTGAAATGAGCAAACTCCGCCGCAGTATGCTGTTCCTGCCGGGCGCTAACGCCGCCATGCTCTCCACCGCATTTATCTACCGTCCTGACTCCATCATGTTTGATCTTGAGGACGCCGTTGCCCTGCGCGAGAAGGATACCGCGCGCATGCTGGTGTTCCACGCCCTGCAGCACCCGATGTATCAGGATATCGAAACCGTGGTGCGCATTAACCCGCTCAGCACGCCGTTTGGCCTGCTGGATCTGGAGGCCGCCGTGCGGGCCGGCGTGGACGTGATCCGCCTGCCGAAAACCGACACGCCGGACGATATCTACGAGCTGGAAGGCCACCTCGAACGCATTGAGCAGGCGTGCGGCCGCGAGGTCGGCTCCACCCGGGTGATGGCGGCGATTGAGTCGGCCATTGGCGTCATCAACGCCGTGGCGATTGCCCGCAGCTCTGTGCGCCTCATCGGGATTGCGCTGGCCGCCTTTGACTACGTGATGGACATGCAGACCGAGCGCGGCGACGGCACCGAGCTGTTCTACGCCCGCTGCGCCGTGCTGCACGCCGCCCGCGCGGCGGGTATCGACGCCTTCGACGTGGTGTGGTCAGACGTTAACGACGAGGCCGGGTTCCTGCGCGAGGTCGATCTGATCCGCAAGATGGGCTTTAACGGCAAATCGCTGATTAACCCACGCCAGATTGACCTGCTGCACAACGCCTACGCCCCGACTCAGGAAGAGGTGGATCACGCCAAAAGGGTGATTGAGGCTGCAGAAGAGGGCGAGCGTAACGGCCTGGGCGTGGTGTCGCTTAACGGCAAAATGGTAGATGCACCGATTATTAACCATGCGCAGGTGGTGCTGGAGCGCGCGGCGGCCTCCGGCGTGCGTCGGTAAGGATGAGACAATGAATCAGACTGAACTTCTTCACGTGAATTTTCCCCATCTGCGGGACTTAAAACCCTTTGATACCGCCCACAGCGCTACGCCGTGGCTGGCGGACAGCGACGCGAAGCACAGCCGCAAGCTCTGCGCCTCTGTGGAAGAGGCGGTTAAGCGCTGCGGCCTGCAGGACGGGATGACCATCTCCTTCCACCATGCGTTTCGCGAAGGCGACCGGGTGATCAACACCGTTGTGGCGCTGCTGGCGCGCATGGGCTTCAAAAACCTGACGCTGGCCTCCAGCTCGCTGATGACCTGCAACGACGCGCTGATCGAGCATATTGAAAGCGGCGTCATCACCCGGATTTACACCTCGGGCATGCGCGGCAGGCTGGCGGACGCCATCTCCCACGGGCTGATGGACGAGCCGGTGCAAATCCACTCCCACGGCGGGCGCGTGAAGCTGCTCCAGGACGGCGAGCTGAATATCGACGTGGCGTTTCTCGGCGTGCCGTGCAGCGATGAGTTTGGCAACGCCAACGGGACACACGGTAAATCGTGCTGCGGCTCCCTCGGCTACGCCATGGTGGACGCGCACTTTGCCCGTAAGGTGGTGTTGCTGACTGAAGAACTGGTGCCGTTCCCCAATATGCCCGCCAGCCTGGTGCAGGACCAGGTGGACTACATCGTGCAGGTTGAAAGCGTGGGCGACCCGGCGAAAATCAGCGTCGGCGCGGCGCGCGTCACCAGCAACCCGCGCGAGCTGATGATCGCCCGCTATGCGGCGGACGTCATTGAACACTCCGGCTACTTCAAACCGGGCTTCTCGATGCAGACCGGCTCCGGCGCGGCGGCGACCGCCTGCACGCGCTTTATGGAAGAGAAGATGGAGCGCAGCGGCGTGAAGGCGCGCTTTGCGCTCGGCGGCATCACCGGTAGCCTGGTGGATCTGCACGAAAAGGGGCTCATCGAAAAGCTGCTCGATACCCAGTGCTTTGACGGCCAGGCGGCGGCTTCGCTGGCACGTAACCCGAACCACGTGGAGATCTCCACCAACGTTTACGCCAACCCTGGCAGCAAGGCGGCAAGCTGCGACCAGCTTGACGTGGTGATCCTCAGCGCGCTGGAAATCGACGTTGATTTCAACGTCAACGTTATCACCGGCTCCGACGGCGTGATGCGCGGCGCGTCCGGCGGACACTGCGACGTGGCCGCCGCGGCAAACCTGACCATCGTCGTAGCGCCGCTGCTGCGCAGCCGCATTCCAACGGTCGTGAAGCGTGTCACCACGCGCCTCACGCCGGGCGAAAGCATCGACGTGCTGGTTACCGACCACGGCATTGCGGTCAACCCGGCGCGGCCGGAGATCCGCGAGCGCCTGCTGGAAGCCGGGCTCAAAGTTGTGGATATCAGCGCGCTTTACGAGCGGGCGATTTCCCTGACCGGCGTACCGAAACCGATTGAATTTACCGACAAAATCGTCGGGGTGATCCGCTACCGCGACGGCAGCGTGATCGACACCGTGCGACAGGTAAAGGAGTAGTTATGACAATAGCGACACCCGTGCGGGCGGGTGTCAGCCTTGACGAACTGCTGGCGGCGAAAGATCGCCGCGCGGCGCGACAGGCTGACATGCTTACGCACTATCAACAACCGGTGATTTCCCTCACGCTGGTCACGCCAGGGGAAATCAAAGACAGCCTGCGCTATCGCAATACCATGGGCGTGGCGCTGCAGATGTGCGACCAGCTGCTGTGGGAAAACCGCTGGCCGGTGCTGGACCGCCAGGTGCTGTGGCTCCCGACCGGGCCAGAAGCCCTGTGGTGCGTGGCCCATCCCGCGGTGGAAATCAAAGCGCACTGCGCGGAGCTGGAGCAGACGCACCCGCTCGGCAGGCTGTGGGATCTGGACGTGATCTGTCCTCAGCACGGCCACGTCGGGCGTCAGTCGCTGGGGGCGAATCTCAGACGCTGCCTGATCTGCGACGAACCCGCTCATGCCTGTTCCCGTTCGCGCAATCACCCCCTTGAGCAGGTGGTTTCCCGCGTGGAGAAGACGATCGATGACTGGTTTGCTCGCGACTAAACCGCGCCCGGTTGATGTGCCCGCGCTTGCCGAAGCGGCGCTGTGGCAGGAGCTGGAGCTGACGCCCAAGCCGGGGCTGGTGGACAAGCTCAATAACGGTTCCCATCGCGATATGAACCACGCGCTGTTCGTCCGCAGCATTGCGGCGATTACGCCGTGGTTTTCGCGCTTTGCTGAACTGGGTAACGCACATGCAGATAAACCCGCTGACGCACAGCTTCGCATTATCCGCCCGATGGGGATGGCCTGTGAACAGGCGATGTACGCCGCAACGAACGGAGTGAACACCCACAAGGGCGGGATTTTTGCCCTAGGTTTACTGTGCTTCACCGCCGGGCGTGTGAAAAATATCTCCGCAGACAGCCTCTGTTGTGAGGTGAGTAACATCTGCAGCGGGCTGGTGTCGCGTGAGCTGGCCGCCCGCGGCGGACAGGCGACGGCGGGCGAGCGGCAGTTTCATCTGTACGGCTTAACCGGCGCGCGCGGCGAGGCGGAAAGCGGCTTTGCGACGGCGCGTAAGGCGCTGGCGCAGTGGAACGGACAGTCGCTTCACGGCCTGCTGTTGCGCCTGATGGCGGTCAATCAGGACAGTAATCTCGTGTCGCGAGGCGGCATTGAAGGGCTGCGCTACGTTCAGGGCTATGCGCGGGAATTACTGGCTAACGGCTGGGATCGCGAGGCGCTGCTTAAGATGGATAAAGCATTGATTGAGCGTAATCTGAGCCCGGGCGGCAGCGCGGATTTGCTGTCGGTGGGGTGGGTGCTGTCGAAATTACCCCTCTCCTGAAAGGAGAGGGGATCGTCATTAATGTGCGACTGGCTGTGCACCATTCGGCACGCGTACATGCTTGTACTTGAACAGCGCGATGAACGCGAAGAACAGCACCAGCGAGTATGCGGCGAAGATCAGCCACACAGGCTGCCAGTTGGTAATGCCATTGGTGGTGTACATCTCAACGACTTTACCGCTTACCACGCCGCCCAGAATACAGCCGAAGCCGTTGGTCATCATCAGGAACATACCCTGCGCGCTGGCGCGGATTTCAGGCTTCACCTCTTTTTCCACAAACACCGAACCAGAGATATTGAAGAAGTCGAAGGCGCAGCCGTAAACGATCATCGACAGCACCAGCAGCACGGTACCGAACGGGCTTGGGTCGCCGTAGGCGAACAGACCGAAGCGCAACATCCACGCCGCGATACTGATCAGCATGACATTTTTGATGCCGTAGCGGCTCAGGAAGAACGGGATGGTCAGGATGAACAGCGTCTCAGAGATCTGAGAGATGGACATCATCACCGACGCATGTTCAACGATAAAGCTGCCGGAGAACAGCGGGTTGTTATCGAAGCTGTGCAGGAAGGTGTTGCCGAACATGTTGGTGATCTGCAGCTCTGCTCCCAGCAGCATGGAGAAGATAAAGAAGATCGCCATGCGTTTGTTTTTAAACAGCGCGAAGGCGTCCAGGCCGAGCATGGTGCTCCAGCTCTGGTTTTTCTGCTGGTTAGAAACCGGAATGGTTGGCAGCGTCAGGGTGAAGATCGCCAGCACCACGGAGAGTGCCGCACCGATATAGAGCTGCATATGGCTCAGTTCGAAGCCTGCGAAGCTCACGCCCCACATCGCCATGATAAAGCCGATGGTGCCCCAGATACGGATTGGCGGGAAATCGGTCACGATATCCATATCCGCAGACTTCAGGCGATAGTAGGAGATGGTGTTGATCAGGCCAAGCGTTGGCATATAGGCCAGCGAGTTAAGCAGGATCACCATGAACATCGCCCCTGGCGTGGTCACCTGGGCTGCCATACACAGCGTCCCCGCGCCCACCAGATGGCAAAGCATGTACAGCCATTTCGCACTCAACCATTTATCCGCCACGATGCCCAGCAGCGTTGGCATGAAGACAGCCGCAATACCGAGCGAGCTGTATACGGCACCGATTGACGCACCATCGAACTTGAGCGTCACAAACATATAGGAGCCGAGTGTAGTCAGCCAGCTACCCCACAGGCAGAACTGCAGAAACGACAAAATTTTAAGCTGCAGCTTAAGGTTCATGTTACTTTCCTCACAAGTGAGCGGGAGATATGTTGTTTTGGGAACATTCAGGGTTGTTATTTGATGCAATTCTATCAGTTGGCAACAATATGTTTTGTTACCTCCCGCAAAAAAATGCAATCCACATTAATTTGCAGTTTGGATTGTGATGCAAATAACATTTTCGTATGGGTGTTCACGTTCCCTCTCCCTTTTGGGGAGAGGGTTAGGGTGAGGGGTGTTTTTTAGCGGCGACGATAGTTCTTCTGCGCCGTATTCACCTTATACAGATAGCGGCGGGATTCCGCAGACGGGTGGCGGGTGGTGAGGGTAGAGTAGACATCCCCCGGCGCCATGCTGTTGATGATGTTCGCGGCCTGCACTTTGTCATTTGAGAAGACGCGAAGCACGCTGCCCGCACC
>NZ_JANLIZ010000030.1:0-12746 GCF_024702055.1 Enterobacter sp. HG048 | reverse complement strand
GGTGGCGTATATTACGCTTTCCTCTTTCAGAGTCAACCCGTTATTTCAGGATTTTTTCTCTTCAACCGACCGGGCTGTTTGTGAAGTGATTCACATCCGCCGTGTCGATGGAGGCGCATTATAGGGATCCCATTTTTTAGCACAAGTATTTTTTAGATCTTTTTTTCCGACTGCTGATTTTCCGCGCTTTTCGCTGAAATCCCGCCCGATCTGCTTAAATATTGACGTATTTTGCCTTGCCGCGATCCATTAATATGATCAAAGTCTTCTGTATAGCGCTCATTGTTAGAGGTAGATATGCCCGCAGTATTACGTCCTTATAAAGATCTGTTCCCCCAAAAAGGCGATCGCGTGATGATCGATGCCAGCAGCGTGGTGATTGGCGATGTCAGAATGGCCGATGACGTCAGCATCTGGCCGCTCGTCGCCATCAGGGGAGATGTTAACTATGTGGAGATTGGCGCCCGTACCAATATTCAGGATGGCAGCGTTCTACATGTCACGCACAAATCCTCCTATAACCCGGAGGGTAATCCCCTCATTATTGGAGAAGAGGTTACCGTCGGCCATAAGGTGATGCTTCACGGCTGTACTATCGGGAATCGCGTACTTGTTGGCATGGGGTCAATTTTGCTGGATGGCGTCATAGTAGAAGATCACGTAATGATTGGTGCCGGTAGCCTGGTACCGCAGAACAAACGACTGGAGAGTGGCTATCTCTACCTGGGAAGCCCGGTAAAACAGATCCGCCCCCTGAAGGAGGCAGAGATCGAAGGGTTAAAATACTCGGCGAGCAACTACGTTAAATGGAAGAATGACTATTTGGATCAGGACAACCAAACCCAGCCCTGATCGTCTTCCTGTTGTTCGCGGATTAAATCGCTGGCTTCCTCTTCCAGATCCCAGCGATTTTCGCAAAATACCGCAATCGGATCTGAACCGCCAAAACGACGCAACAGCGTTTCCCCATGAATGGCACAGGTCAGTTGCATGCCCTGCACCAGAACCGGGAAACAGACCGCTTGCTTACTCTCATCCCAGCTCTCTCTGTCCGGAAAATGAATAGCCTGATTCACGCCGAAAGCTCCTGCTTTAACTTTTCAATGACAGGTTCGACCGCAGGCAACACGCCATGCCAGAGCAGCACCGCATGCGCAGCCTGACCCACCAGCATTCCCAGTCCATCGGCTAACTGCTTTGCGCCGTGTTGTTCACACCAGTCAAGGAAAGGCGTCTTCCCTTTCTGATAAAACATGTCATAAAAGTACATATGCGCGCTGACCAGAGAAGCAGGAATTGCCGGGATCTCACCGTTGATGCCGCTGGACGTGGCATTGATGACAAGATCGAACTCACGATCGGAGAGATCGTCAAGCGCTGCCGCGCTCACGCTGCCGGTATGCGCAAACAACGCCGCCAGCGCTTCCGCACGGGAAAAGGTTCTGTTGGTAATGGTCACCGAACAATCCAGTGAAAGCAGAGGCAACAGTACTCCCCGCGATGCGCCACCCGCACCAATCAGTAGGACCCGGAATCCGGGCTTAATAAACGAAAGTCGTTCCAGATCGCTAAGTAAACCAATCCCGTCGGTGTTGTCACCCAAAAGGCGTCCATCCTCAAGCCGTTTAAGGGTATTGACTGCACCAGCCAGTGAAGCACGCTCGGTCAGCTCATCCGCACGTTCGAAGGCTTCCTCTTTAAAAGGAACCGTCACATTCGCGCCTTTACCGCCCGCGGCGAAAAAAGCCTCCAGCGTTGGAATAAATGCATCCACCGGTGCCAGTACGCGACCATAGGGATGATTTATCTGCAGCTGCTTAGCAAATTGCTGATGAATCAACGGTGACTTGCTGTGTGCAATCGGATTACCAAAAACAGCATAGGTTTCCATGAGATTACCCCTGGCGAAAACGTTCGCCGGTCAAAGCGTCGCGAATTTCAGAAGGGTTCAGGCGCCCTCCCGTGTCACCGACAGCGACAGGGAAGTCGGTCCCGAACTGCGCCAGTACTTCTTCGGTTGTCCGGCAAGGTGGCAATCCGGTCAGGTTGGCGCTGGTTGAGACCAGCGGTTTACCAAATGCCAGACACAGCTCAACCACCAGCGGATGGTCAGTTACGCGAACAGCGAGGGAATCAAAACGTCCGGTTAACCAGCGAGGCGTAGTCGGCTGCGCCGGGAAAACGAAGGTCACCGGGCCAGGCCACGCGGAGAAGATAGTCTCGCGCTGCGCCGGCGTCAGCATGGAGTCATCGATATAGGGTTTAAGCTGCTCATAATTCGCAGCGATCAAAATCAGCCCTTTCTCGACAGGTCTTTGTTTTAAGGCAAGCAGTCGGCTCACGGCCGTCTCGCTGTCAGGATCGCAACCGACTCCAAAAACAGCTTCAGTTGGATAGGCGATGACTTCTTCTTTTTTCAGTACGTCCACGGCATGCGCAATGGAGCCTGATGGCAGGTTATTATTCACTATTTTGATCCGCCGTAACCGGCTTTCCACATTGTTTACTGGCGCAGAAGCGTTTCATGCCTTGCGCGGTTTTCTTCTCTATGAGTAGCGGATAATTGCAATGAGGGCAGGTTCCCGCTACCGGTTTAAAATTGATAACGAACTGGCATTCAGGGTATCGATCGCACGAATGGAAAGTCTTACCATACCGGGAGCGGCGCTGTACCAACTGACCGCGCTGACACTGAGGGCACGCAATTGCCGTTTCATCAGGCTTATCAATTTGTTCCGTATGCTCACATTCCGGGTAGCGGCTACATCCAATAAACATGCCGAATCGCCCCTGCCGCAGGGCTAATTCACCTCCGCAGACTGGACAATACTGCCCCTCCAGAATTTTAACGATATGTCCGTCCGCCTGGCTTTTCAGGGGACGAACATAATCACATTCCGGATAGTGTGAACAACCGAGAAACGGGCCGTGTTTCCCGGACCGAATAACAAGTTCAGCCCCGCACTGCGGGCAGGGCTCATTTTTATGCACCGTGAATAGTGCTGATTTGGCCATAACAACTCTTGGTGCTGCACATTGAATTAGTGCAGCATACCTTCATTCACTTCAAAGAGTAATTCTTCCATTTGCTGATAGGCGTTTTCACAGCCCGGGATATTAAACAGAACCATCAGGATCACCCACTTAAGATCTTCCAGTTCAAATTCTGCTGTATCCAGCGCCATGACGCGCTCTATCACCATTTCTCTCGTTTCGAGGTTCAGCACCTGAATCTGCTCAAGGAATAAGATGAACCCCCGGCAGCTGGCGTCCAGCCTTTCACACTCTTCTGCTGTATAAATGCGTACTGACAATGGGTCAGAAGCCAGCTGCATCGGTTCGGCGAGGCCTTCCTGATAATCAGCCAGTTTTTCCAGCCACATCAACGCATTATAGATATCTTCCCGCTCAAACCCCGCATCGGTAAGATCCTGTGTCAATTTGTCCTGATCCACTCGCATTTCTGCTTCGTTATGGATGTAAGTCTCAAACAAATACATCAGTACGTCGAACATGGCATGCCCTCCTTAATCGGACATAGCCGCCGGGTACAGCTGCGATCCACCCTGCTAACTCCAGTTCGAGTAGCTGTGCTACCGTTACTGGCACAGGTTGGCCGGCACGTTCAGCGACAACGTCAACAGGTGTTACCTCATCTCCTACGTTAGCCAGGAGCTTGGGAAATGGCAATGCCACCTTTCCCTGATCTGATGAATATTGTCGCTTTTCGGGATCTTCCTGCAGCCATTGCAACCCATACTGCAAATTTTCAAGAATATCTCCTACTTCCGTTACCGGCGTTGCCCCTTGCTTAATCAGCCAGTGGGGCCCCTCGCATCCTGGATTACCTATCGGACCAGGCAAGGCGAAGACTTCTCTCCCCTGTTCGAGCGCGCATCGCGCCGTGACCAGCGAACCGCTTCGGCGCGCCGCTTCAACCACCAGCACGCCTTTGCTAAGCCCGCTGATAATCCGATTCCGACGCGGAAAGTTTGCCGGCCTAGGCTGTGCGGAAAGCGGAAACTCAGACACTATCGCGCCGTCAGATTCAATAAGCCGCATCGCCAATGCCTGATGTCGGCGTGGATAAATGCTAAAAAGACCGTTCCCCAGCACCGCGACACTTCGTCCTTTAGCTGACAGCGCCGCACCGTGGGCAACGCCGTCAATACCGCAGGCCAGACCGCTGGTGATCGTGAAACCGCTTTGTGACAGTTGTTCGCACAGGATTTTCCCCCATCGCTCGCCGTACCATGATGGCGCACGACTGCCGACCACTGCCAATTGAACCGTATTAAGCGCCTCAGGGTTACCTTTTATGAATAACGCCCCGGGATAATCAGGGATCGTGCGAAGCAATGGGGGGTAAAGGGGATGGTTGGCCGTTAATAAGTGATTTCCCGGCTGTTCAAGCCACATCAGGCTACGTTCCAGCTCACTCTCATCGAGTGCAAGGAACCGTTCAGTCTGCTTCGCTGTCAGCCCGGCGTTTCTGGCCACGAGCACGTTGAGGTGTTCCTGCTTCTGCAGTCGCGCAGCCGCGTCCAGCATTACATCACCACACAGCGACCCAGTGTGTATTAGCCGTAGCCATATCTCGTTAGACGTCATCCTTTCCCCTGCCATAAGCGGCCTCCGCAATCATTGCGATTGGTCACTGATGCTGTCAATCGATGGGGGATTTGTCTAGAATAGAGGTAGTATTCTTATCAACTCCTGAACACGACTCTGGAAATTTATGGCAGTTTTGCAAGTGTTACATATTCCGGACGAGCGCCTTCGCATCGTCGCTGAACCGGTCAAAGAAGTGAATGCAGAAATCCAGCGTATCGTTGATGATATGTTCGATACCATGTACGCCGAAGAAGGCATTGGCCTTGCGGCGACGCAGGTGGACATTCACAAGCGTATTATCGTGATTGATGTTTCTGAAAATCGCGATGGCCGCCTGGTGCTGATCAACCCTGAGCTGCTCGAAAAGAGTGGCGAAACCGGTATTGAGGAAGGCTGTCTGTCTATTCCTGAACAGCGTGCGTTAGTGCCGCGAGCTGAAAAGGTGAAAATTCGCGCCCTGGATCGTGACGGTAATCCATTCGAACTGGAAGCAGACGACCTGCTGGCAATTTGTATTCAGCATGAGATGGATCACCTGGTCGGTAAACTGTTTATCGATTATCTCTCGCCGCTGAAACAGCAGCGTATTCGTCAGAAAGTAGAAAAACTGGATCGTTTGCGTTCTCGCGCATAACGTCCCCCCGGATACAAGGATCATCGTGTCTAAAACACTACGTATTATCTTCGCGGGAACCCCTGATTTTGCAGCGCGTCATCTTGACGCGCTGTTATCTTCTGGTCATCAGGTTGTTGGCGTCTTTACCCAGCCGGACCGCCCGGCAGGTCGCGGCAAAAAACTGATGCCGAGCCCGGTCAAGGTGCTGGCAGAAGAGCATGGGCTACCCGTTTTCCAGCCCGCATCGCTGCGCCCACAGGAAAATCAGCAGCTGGTTGCTGACCTGAATGCCGACGTAATGGTGGTGGTGGCTTACGGTTTAATTCTGCCAAAAGCTGTGCTTGATATGCCACGCCTGGGTTGCATCAACGTGCATGGGTCTCTGCTTCCGCGCTGGCGTGGTGCTGCACCAATCCAGCGCTCGCTGTGGGCTGGTGATGCCGAAACGGGCGTTACCATCATGAAGATGGACGTAGGTTTAGACACCGGCGATATGCTGTATAAACTGGCCTGCCCCATTACACAAGACGATACCAGCGCCACGCTGTATGACAAACTGGCAGACCTTGGCCCACAAGGGCTTATCGAGACGCTTCAGCAGCTTGCTGACAATACGGCAAAACCGGAAGTTCAGGATGACGCGCTGGTAACCTACGCCGAAAAGCTGAGCAAAGAAGAAGCGCGTATCGACTGGTCTCTGTCAGCCGCTCAGCTTGAACGCTGCATTCGCGCTTTTAATCCGTGGCCAATGAGCTGGATGGAGATTGATGAGCAGCCGGTGAAAGTCTGGAAAGCCTCCGTCACTAGCGGTACTACCACGGCTGAACCCGGCACGATTGTTGACGCCAACAAGAACGGGATCCAGGTGGCGACTGCGCAAGGGATTTTGAATCTTGAATCGCTACAACCGGCCGGCAAGAAGGCCATGAGCGCTCAGGATCTGTTAAATTCCCGTCGTGAATGGTTTGTCCCGGGCAATCGCCTTGCCTGAGTAAATTTATTCTTAAGGCCCGGTGTTTCCGGGCATTTTTATTTTTACGGTTATGAAAAAACAAAATCTACGCAGTATGGCGGCCCAGGCCGTCGAGCAGGTTATCGAGCAGGGCCAGTCATTGAGTAACGTCCTGCCTCCCCTGCAGCAAAAAGTTTCTGATAAAGATAAAGCCCTGCTTCAGGAGATCTGCTTTGGCGTCCTGCGCACACTCTCTCAGCTTGAGTGGCTGATTAATAAGCTGATGTCACGCCCAATGACGGGCAAGCAGCGCACCGTACATTATTTGATTATGGTGGGTTTTTATCAGCTTCTTCATACCCGCATCCCACCTCACGCCGCGCTGGCAGAGACGGTGGAAGGTGCCGTTGCGATTAAACGTCCTCAGCTGAAAGGGCTGATTAACGGCGTATTGCGTCAGTTCCAGCGACAGCAGGATGAGCTTCTGGCTGAATTTGCCCAAAACGAAGCGCGCTTCCTGCATCCGGACTGGCTGTTGAAGCGCCTGAAAAAAGCTTATCCGCAGCAGTGGCAGGACATTGCCGATGCCAACAACCAGCGTCCGCCAATGTGGTTACGCGTGAATCGTAATCACCACACCCGTGACGCATGGCTGGCATTACTCGAAGAAGCTGGAATGAGCGGCTTCACCCATGACGCATACCCTGATGCCGTGCGCTTAGCATCGCCTGCACCGGTACATGCATTGCCCGGCTTTGAAGACGGTTGGGTAACGGTACAGGATGCCTCGGCTCAGGGTTGCATGTCCTGGCTTGAACCCCGAAACGGTGAGCAGATCCTCGATCTCTGCGCCGCGCCTGGGGGCAAAACGACGCATATTCTTGAAGTGGCTCCGCAAGCCAGCGTGATGGCGGTAGACGTTGATGAGCAGCGTCTTTCACGCGTCTATGACAACCTCAAGCGCCTGGGCATGAAGGCACAGGTTAAGCAAGGCGATGGACGCAAACCCGCAGAATGGTGTGGTGAAACCCAGTTCGATCGCATTTTGCTGGATGCCCCCTGCTCTGCAACCGGCGTTATTCGTCGTCATCCGGACATCAAGTGGCTACGCCGCGATCGTGATATTAAGGAACTTGCTCAACTGCAATCCGACATTCTCGACGCCATTTGGCCGCATCTCAAGCCCGGCGGCACGCTGGTGTATGCAACCTGCTCCGTACTGCCGGAAGAAAACAGCCAGCAAATCGCGGCCTTCCTTAAACGTACCCCGGACGCGGCGCTGCGCGATACGGGAACGCCTGAACTCCCTGGTCAGCAGAATCTGCCGGGTACAGAAGAGGGTGATGGCTTCTTTTACGCTAAGCTAATCAAAGAGTGATGTTGAGAACAGGTCACGAGATATGAAGATTATCATTCTGGGCGCAGGACAGGTTGGTGGAACGCTGGCGGAAAACCTGGTTGGCGAAAACAACGACATCACCATCGTGGATACCAACGGCGATCGCCTGCGAGTTTTGCAGGACAAATTTGATCTGCGCGTTGTGCAGGGCCATGGTTCGCACCCGCGCGTCCTTCGTGAGGCGGGCGCAGACGATGCCGACATGCTGGTTGCGGTAACCAGTTCTGACGAAACTAATATGGTGGCCTGTCAGGTGGCCTACTCCCTTTTCAACACGCCAAACCGAATTGCGCGTATTCGCTCTCCGGACTATGTTCGCGATGCTGAAAAACTGTTTAATTCCGAAGCAGTCCCCATTGACCACCTCATCGCGCCAGAACAGCTGGTTATAGACAATATCTATCGCCTGATCGAATATCCGGGCGCCCTGCAGGTGGTGAACTTTGCCGAGGGTAAAGTGAGCCTGGCAGTGGTTAAGGCCTATTATGGTGGACCATTGATCGGCAATGCGCTTTCCACCATGCGCGAGCACATGCCGCATATTGATACGCGCGTCGCAGCCATTTTCCGTCACGACAGGCCAATTCGCCCGCAAGGTTCCACGATTGTCGAAGCCGGTGATGAGGTATTCTTTATTGCGGCCTCACAGCATATTCGTGCGGTGATGAGTGAACTTCAGCGACTCGAAAAACCCTATAAACGCATTATGCTGGTCGGCGGCGGCAATATCGGTGCCGGTCTGGCACATCGGCTGGAAAAAGATTACAGCGTTAAGTTGATCGAGCGCGATCAACAGCGTGCTGCTGAACTGGCGGAAAAACTGCAAAATACGATCGTATTTTATGGTGATGCGTCGGATCAGGAGTTGCTGGCTGAAGAGCATATCGATCAGGTTGATCTCTTTATTGCCGTCACAAACGACGACGAGGCGAATATAATGTCCGCCATGCTCGCGAAGCGCATGGGGGCTAAAAAAGTCATGGTGCTTATTCAGCGCAAGGCGTATGTCGATCTGGTTCAGGGCAGCGTTATTGATATTGCCATTTCCCCTCAGCAGGCGACAATTTCCGCGCTTCTGAGCCATGTTCGTAAAGCGGATATTGTCGGTGTGTCATCGCTCCGCCGTGGCGTTGCGGAAGCCATTGAAGCCGTGGCTCATGGAGATGAAACGACGTCACGAGTCGTCGGCCGCTCGATCGACGAAATTAAACTGCCACCAGGCACGATTATCGGCGCCGTTGTGCGCGGGAATGATGTCATGATTGCCAATGATAATTTACGGATTGAGCAAGGCGATCACGTAATTATGTTCCTAACCGATAAAAAGTTTATTACCGACGTCGAACGTTTATTCCAGCCAAGTCCATTCTTCCTTTAAAGAATTGGGTGCTCGAGAAAGAGCACCCTTACTTTATCCTTTTCATTTCTGTGCCTTTTATTTTTCATAATGTTTAATTATCCCGAATGGCAATTGGCTAATGATTTGTTAAACTTAAACTCGTCAGCTGGCACAAGGAGAGAACAATGAGTTTTATTAAAGAATTTCGCGAATTTGCGATGCGCGGGAACGTGGTGGATTTGGCAGTGGGTGTCATTATTGGTGCGGCATTCGGCAAAATTGTTTCATCATTAGTGGCCGACATTATCATGCCACCCTTAGGGTTGTTAATCGGCGGCATTGATTTCAAACAGTTCGCTTTCACGCTGCGTGAAGCGCAGGGTGATGTCCCGGCAGTCGTGATGCACTACGGCGTATTTATTCAGAACGTATTTGATTTTGTGATTGTCGCATTTGCCATATTTATGGCCATCAAGCTGATCAACAGGCTCAACCGTAAAAAAGAAGAGCCGGCTGCAGCACCTGCGCCAACGAAAGAAGAAGTGCTGTTAAGTGAGATCCGCGATCTGTTAAAAGAGCAGAATAACCGCGTCTAATCAATAGATAAAAGCAGGAAGGCCAGTGGCAAATAAGCGATTCGCTTGCTTGCCACTGGCCTCCCAGTTACCCCGTTTTTCATGTTTGTCTTTACGCAGATAACTTCCTTTCCCTTTTTTATTCTTCTCAACGCGCTGCCTGAACAACGGGTCGTGAAGTAACGCCTCAATGGCATTGTCTTTAATTTGTCCTTTCGTGTGCTGATAGCGGCTCATAATGTCTCCAGAGCAGGGTTTATGACGACGGGAGTCTAGACCCGGTTGAACTAAAAATCAACAGCCCTGAGTTTCTCCACTCGCTCCCTGTTCCAGGGCTTCGAGAATTGAACAGTAAATACTGCTGTGGGCCGTGCCGCAGCAGGCGTCATTCAGCCTTTGCAGGGAGCGCTGCATGGTTTGCAGCTCCTGTATGCGCGCTTCAACTTCATCCAGCCGGGCCTGCACAATGCTTTTAGATTCCTGGCAGGTGTGATGTGACGGATCGATGCGGATCGATAATAACTCGCGGATCGAATCCAGCGTGAAGCCGAGCTGACGCGCATAACGAATAAACCGCAGGCGCTGCAGATCGTTATCGGTATAAAGTCGAAAGCCACCTTCAGTACGAACTTCATGATCGATCATCTGCTGCTTTTCGTAATATCGGATAGTATCCGGCGTAACGTTCGCAAGCTTCGCAAGTTCACCGATACGGTACATAACTACTCCTCGTTCATGTTCTGCATCAACCTATCACCGTATTCACCGTGCAGAAAATCAGTGTTCATCCCAGCCTGGCGTAGCTTGAGTTCAAGCAGGGCGAGACGGCGGCTAAGTTCAGAATGTCGTGGATCGTCATGGCGGATCCCATTGAGAAGATCGGCCAGTTCAACGGCCTCTCTGCGCTGTTCGAGCTCCGGGGGGAGACAGCCCGCATTTTTAAGTAAACGGTATCCAGCCCGTAATTCAGGCGCGATGTGCGAATCATCGTCAAGCACAAGGGGTTCGCCGCTCCCCGGGAGATCGTCGAATTCACCTTTATTTTGAGCATCACGGATATGGCGTTCTGCCCACTGATCGAGCAACCACATTATCAGCTCCAGGGGATGAACAGAATTAATACAGACATTGTAGAGAAGCGTGGGTATCGCGGATATAAAAAAACCCGCCGGAGCGGGTTTTTTTACGTTACTGCAGATTACTCTGCAGCAGCTTCTGCTTTCTCTGAACGATCAACCAGCTCGATGTAAGCCATCGGCGCGTTGTCGCCTGCACGGAAACCACACTTCAGAATGCGAGTGTAACCACCGGCACGGCTCGCGAAACGCGGGCCCAGTTCGTTAAACAGTTTTGCCACGATCTCGTTATCACGAGTACGGGCGAATGCCAGACGACGATTAGCAACGCTGTCAGTCTTGGCAAGAGTAATCAGCGGCTCAACTACGCGACGCAGCTCTTTCGCTTTAGGCAGGGTCGTCTTGATGATCTCATGACGAACCAGTGAACCTGCCATGTTGCGGAACATAGCCTGGCGATGGCTGCTGTTGCGGTTCAGTTGACGACCACTCTTACGATGGCGCATGACCTTATCCTTCTCAGTAAAACCTTAACCTGTGATCCGGTTACTCGTCAGCAATGCTTGCCGGTGGCCAGTTTTCCAGGCGCATGCCCAGAGACAGACCACGTGAAGCCAGCACGTCTTTAATCTCAGTAAGAGATTTTTTACCCAGGTTCGGCGTTTTCAGCAACTCAACCTCGGTACGCTGTACCAGATCACCGATATAGTGGATAGCTTCTGCCTTGAGGCAGTTAGCAGAGCGGACAGTCAATTCGAGATCGTCAACAGGGCGCAGCAGGATCGGATCGAATTCTGGTTTCTCTTCTTTCACTTCCGGCTGACGTACATCACGTAAGTCAACGAAAGCTTCCAGTTGTTCTGCCAGGATGGTCGCCGCACGACGAATCGCCTCTTCAGGATCGATTGTGCCGTTGGTTTCCATTTCGATGACCAGCTTGTCCAGGTCGGTACGCTGTTCTACACGCGCTGCTTCAACATTGTAGGCAATACGCTCTACAGGGCTGTAGCATGCGTCGACCAGCAGACGGCCGATTGGGCGCTCATCTTCTTCCGAATGAATTCGGGCAGAAGCCGGCACATAACCACGACCGCGCTGAACTTTGATACGCATGCTAATAGCTGCGTTCTCATCGGTCAGGTGGCAGATCACGTGCTGCGGCTTGACGATTTCAACATCACCGTCGTGGGTGATGTCGGCTGCAGTCACAGGGCCAATGCCAGATTTATTCAGAGTAAGAATAACTTCATCTTTACCCTGAACTCTCACCGCCAGCCCTTTCAGGTTGAGCAGGATTTCAAGGATATCTTCCTGAACGCCTTCTTTGGTGCTGTACTCATGAAGTACACCATCAATCTCAACCTCGGTCACCGCGCAACCCGGCATCGATGAGAGCAGAATACGGCGCAGTGCGTTACCCAGAGTATGGCCAAAGCCACGCTCTAAAGGCTCAAGGGTCACCTTGGCGTGCGTCGAACTCACTTGCTCGATATCTACCAGGCGCGGTTTTAGAAACTCTGTCACAGAACCCTGCATTGTGTCCTCTCTTTGGTACTAAGCTTTACTTGGAGTAAAGCTCGACGATCAGGTGTTCGTTAATGTCCGCAGACAGATCAGAACGTTCTGGCTGACGCTTGAACGTACCTTCCATCTTGCCAGCATCAACTTCCAGCCAGGTTGGCTTTTCACGCTGCTCAGCCAGCTCCAGAGCGGCCTTCACGCGAGATTGCTTTTTCGCTTTCTCACGAATGCTAACAACGTCATTCGCTTTAACCTGATAAGAAGCGATGTTAACAACACGACCGTTTACCATGATTGCTTTGTGGCTAACCAGCTGACGTGATTCAGCACGAGTAGCGCCGAAGCCCATACGGTATACAACGTTGTCCAGACGACCTTCCAGCAGAGCCAGCAGGTTTTCACCTGTGTTGCCTTTCAGACGTGCTGCTTCTTTATAGTAGTTACGGAACTGACGCTCCAGCACACCGTACATACGGCGAACTTTTTGCTTTTCACGCAACTGCACACCATAGTCAGACAGACGCGGTTTACGCGCACCGTGCTGGCCAGGAGCTTGTTCAATTTTACACTTGGTATCGATCGCGCGAACGCCAGACTTAAGGAATAAGTCGGTGCCCTCACGACGGCTCAGCTTGAGCTTAGGACCCAAATATC